>NZ_AP024269.1:4695000-4700000 GCF_016629525.1 Kaistia sp. 32K | reverse complement strand
TCGATAATGAGAGTGATCAAGTGCAAGAAGGGCATTCGGTGGATGCCTTGGCGCTAAGAGGCGATGAAGGACGTGGTACGCTGCGAAAAGTTACGGGGAGCTGCGAACAAGCTTTGATCCGTAAATATCCGAATGGGGAAACCCACCTCGTAAGAGGTATCGTGCACTGAATACATAGGTGTACGAGGCGAACCCGGGGAACTGAAACATCTAAGTACCCGGAGGAAAGGACATCAACAGAGACTCCGCTAGTAGTGGCGAGCGAACGCGGATGAGGCCAGTGGTTCATGCGAGACAACCGGAACGACCTGGAAAGGTCGGCCATAGTGGGTGATAGCCCCGTACGGGTAATGCGAGCATGGATCCTTGAGTAAGGCGGGACACGTGAAATCCTGTCTGAACATGGGGGGACCACCCTCCAAGCCTAAGTACTCCTTAGCGACCGATAGCGAACAAGTACCGTGAGGGAAAGGTGAAAAGCACCCCGACAAGGGGAGTGAAACAGTTCCTGAAACCGGATGCCTACAAACAGTCGGAGCCCAAGGTTTGTCCTGGGTGACGGCGTACCTTTTGTATAATGGGTCAGCGACTTAATCTGACGAGCAAGCTTAAGCCGGTAGGTGTAGGCGCAGCGAAAGCGAGTCTGAACAGGGCGTTCAGTTCGTCGGATTAGACCCGAAACCGGGTGATCTAGCCATGAGCAGGTTGAAGGTGCGGTAACACGCACTGAAGGACCGAACCCACGTCTGTTGAAAAAGACGGGGATGACTTGTGGCTAGGGGTGAAAGGCCAATCAAACTCGGAAATAGCTGGTTCTCCGCGAAATCTATTTAGGTAGAGCGTCGGATGAATACCTTGGGGGGTAGAGCACTGGATGGGCTAGGGGGATTTACCGTCTTACCAAACCTAACCAAACTCCGAATACCCAAGAGTACTATCTGGCAGACAGACGGTGGGTGCTAACGTCCATCGTCAAAAGGGAAACAACCCTGACCGCCAGCTAAGGCCCCCAAATCATGGCTAAGTGTGAAAGGATGTGGGGATCCCAAAACAACCAGGATGTTGGCTTAGAAGCAGCCATCATTTAAAGAAAGCGTAACAGCTCACTGGTCTAAATAAGGGTTCCTGCGCCGACAATGTAACGGGGCTCAAGCCATGTGCCGAAGCTGCGGATGTGATCGCAAGATCACGTGGTAGCGGAGCGTTCCGTAAGCCTGTGAAGGGAGACTCGTGAGAGCTCCTGGAGGTATCGGAAGTGCGAATGCTGACATGAGTAACGACAAACAGTGTGAGAGACACTGTCGCCGAAAGTCCAAGGGTTCCTGCGTAAAGCTAATCTGCGCAGGGTTAGCCGGCTCCTAAGGCGAGGCCGAAAGGCGTAGTCGATGGGAATGGGGCGAATATTCCCCAGCCTGCGGGTAGTGACGAATGCCGTGTATCGTAGTGCCTTATTGGATTGGTGCTGCGGTGAAGGTGTTCCAGGAAATAGCTCCCGCGTATAGACCGTACCCTAAACCGACACAGGTGGACTGGTAGAGTATACCAAGGCGCTTGAGAGAATGGTGCTGAAGGAACTCGGCAAATTGCCTCCGTAACTTCGGGAGAAGGAGGCCCTCGGCTTGGGCAACCAGGTCGGGGGGGCACAGACTAGGGGGTAGCGACTGTTTACCTAAAACACAGGGCTCTGCGAAGCCGTAAGGCGACGTATAGGGTCTGACGCCTGCCCGGTGCCGGAAGGTTAAGAGGAGATGTGCAAGCATTGAATTGAAGCCCCGGTAAACGGCGGCCGTAACTATAACGGTCCTAAGGTAGCGAAATTCCTTGTCGGGTAAGTTCCGACCTGCACGAATGGCGTAACGACTTCCCCGCTGTCTCCAGCACCTACTCAGTGAAATTGAATTCCCCGTGAAGATGCGGGGTTCCCGCGGTCAGACGGAAAGACCCCATGAACCTTTACTATAGCTTTGCACTGGCATTCGTGTTTGCATGTGTAGGATAGGTGGTAGGCTTTGAAGCATGGGCGCCAGCTCGTGTGGAGCCATCCTTGAAATACCACCCTTGTGAATATGAATGTCTAACCGCGGTCCGTCATCCGGATCCGGGACCGTGCATGGTGGGTAGTTTGACTGGGGCGGTCGCCTCCCAAAGTGTAACGGAGGCGCGCGATGGTGGGCTCAGACCGGTCGGAAATCGGTCGTCGAGTGCAATGGCATAAGCCCGCCTGACTGCGAGACTGACAAGTCGAGCAGAGACGAAAGTCGGCCATAGTGATCCGGTGGTCCCACGTGGACGGGCCATCGCTCAACGGATAAAAGGTACTCTGGGGATAACAGGCTGATGATGCCCAAGAGTCCATATCGACGGCATCGTTTGGCACCTCGATGTCGACTCATCACATCCTGGGGCTGGAGAAGGTCCCAAGGGTTCGGCTGTTCGCCGATTAAAGTGGTACGTGAGTTGGGTTCAGAACGTCGTGAGACAGTTCGGTCCCTATCTGCCGTGGGTGTAGGAATATTGAGAGGATCTGTCCTTAGTACGAGAGGACCGGGATGGACGTACCTCTGGTGGACCTGTTGTGGCGCCAGCCGCATTGCAGGGTAGCTATGTACGGACGGGATAACCGCTGAAGGCATCTAAGCGGGAAACCCACCTCAAAACGAGTATTCCCTTGAGAGTCGTGGTAGACCACCACGTTGATAGGCCGGGTGTGGAAGTGCAGCAATGCATGCAGCTTACCGGTACTAATAACTCGATCGGCTTGATCACTCCCATTAATCCATGCTCATCCCAAGCGGATCTCTCGAGATCCGCGGGAATGATCATCGACGACAAAAGCAGCTAACCCTGCAAAACCAGTTTCTTCTGTGCTTCGCCGGCCTGGTGGTCATGGCGAGGAGCCTGAACCCGATCCCATTCCGAACTCGGCCGTTAAACTCCTCCGCGCCAATGGTACTTTGTCTTAAGACACGGGAGAGTAGGTCGCTGCCAGGCCTGCAAAGCACAGAAACCCTTCGAAACATTCTCTCTACGATGAAACACAACAAAAACCCCGCCGCGCGATATTCTCGCCGGCGGTTTTTTTGCGTTCAAGCACCACGAAACCGGCCGGGAATCGACGCGCGCTCCGCTCCGGACCAGGCCGGTCCCAGGCCGGTCCCAGGCCGGACGTCGCCACAAGCACCAAGGCGAGGGCAGGGCAGGGCGGCGAGGGCAGGGCGGCGGCGACGCCGGCACTAGCGCCACGGCGCGGAACAGCACCTGCCCGGAACAGACCCGCACAAGCGCGCAAGCTCAAAACCGGGTGGCCGCGGCCGAGCCAACCCCCGATCCGACCGGACGAAGCTCCAGCTCCCCTCTAGGACACTGGCGCAAAAACAAAGCCTTCGACATCATCCCAAAAACCAAAACAACCAACACGGGGAAAAACATGCCTCAGGTGGCCTGGCTTCAGTGGAACCCGCTGAATCCTCCAAGCTGATCGATGGGCCCCGCCATCCTCCCGAGGTGCATGGCGTGAACGAGGCCTCGATGGAAGATCCGCTGGGGCATTGCCGCTTGCAGACGACGTCCGGCGAATCCGCCCGGCGATCTGAATTAGGCGTTCCCTGGACCCTCCTTCGAGGCCCGGCTTCGCCGGGCACCTCAGGATGATGGTGGAGCTCTAGGATGGCAGTCTGGGAGAATCGTCCAGTAGTCAGAGGGCTGGCCAGTCCGGGCCTGTTAGCTCGAGGGGACTGCGCTCGATTCGATTGAACGAAAATGGGCACACGGGCTGTCCGAAGGCCGAAGGCCGCGCCCGAGTCTCGCATCTGCGGACGCAGCTGCAGCTGCGGCCGAGTTCCGCAATCTGGAGCTGCAGCCGCTGCCCCCTGTGTGCTCGAAGCGGTTTGCGGGCGGGAGCAGATCCGAGTCTTTCCGGTCCGCCCCGAAAAACTCAGCCCGCAGCGGGGCGAAACGCTGTCGGGCGGGATCGATTCGGACGTGCTTCTCAACAGCCGGGTTCTGCCGCTTCCGCTGGCGCTCGATCGCAGGTTGGGGGGGGTCGCGGTCGGCCTCAGCACGGATACGCCGGTCGAGAAGGAGCTGGTGGCGCTTCGCTTCCTCCTGGCGGATTTTAAGATGAGCTATCGCTCTTGCGGTTCGCCGGCGCCAGCCTTCGTTACGCTGGCGGCGGGCGAAGTCGACGCCTGGTTCGGTTTTGGCTTCCGCAGATGGGAGGTCATAGCGGCGATCCCGATGCTCGAGCGCCTCGGCGGCGTGGCGACGATCGATTGACGACGTGCCGATCTGGTGCAGCGCTTCGACTATCTCGCCGAATCGGCCTCGGCGGAGGCGCTGGCGCGGCCGATACTGGATGGTCCCGCCAGCTGAGGGCAGATCCTTCCGCCCGAAGGAAAGAACGCAGGCTTTCCGCCGCTGTGCAAAAGCGCGCTTGCCGCCGTCGGCGGTTTGACGCGACCCTCGGAAGCTCGGAAGCTCGGAAGCTCGGAAGCTCGGAAGCTCGGAAGCTCGGAAGCTCGGAAGCTCGGAAGCTCGGAAGCTCGGAAGCTCGGAAGCTCGGAAGCTCGGAAGCTCGGAAGCTCGGAAGCTCGGAAGCTCGGAAGCTCGGAAGCTCGGAAGCTCGGAAGCTCGGAAGCGGATGGTGCCTGTCGAGACGACAGCGCGAAACGCCCTGTCATCAAAGGTGGCCCGGCGTCGAAGCGACCAGACCGTCAGAAGAGTCGACCCTGGCGGAAGCGACTCGAGAGCCGGTGAAGCCGCAACATCGAAGCAAAAGCGCTGGGCATCGACAGCCCCATGGGGCCCAAAGCGGTATTGCGACACGGATCGTGCCGGAATCACGCGTGTCGAAAAGAAATCTCGGCCTGAATGGCGATTTTTGCGTACTGCAGAGGCGCTTCTGGAGGAAAAATCGGCGTCAGCATCGAGGTGCGACCGGAAAAAGGCCTCTTCGGGCATAGCCCGGGAGGTCGATTTCGAGATTTCTGCAGAATTATGCG
>NZ_AP024269.1:4682500-4690000 GCF_016629525.1 Kaistia sp. 32K | reverse complement strand
GCAGAGACGAAAGTCGGCCATAGTGATCCGGTGGTCCCACGTGGACGGGCCATCGCTCAACGGATAAAAGGTACTCTGGGGATAACAGGCTGATGATGCCCAAGAGTCCATATCGACGGCATCGTTTGGCACCTCGATGTCGACTCATCACATCCTGGGGCTGGAGAAGGTCCCAAGGGTTCGGCTGTTCGCCGATTAAAGTGGTACGTGAGTTGGGTTCAGAACGTCGTGAGACAGTTCGGTCCCTATCTGCCGTGGGTGTAGGAATATTGAGAGGATCTGTCCTTAGTACGAGAGGACCGGGATGGACGTACCTCTGGTGGACCTGTTGTGGCGCCAGCCGCATTGCAGGGTAGCTATGTACGGACGGGATAACCGCTGAAGGCATCTAAGCGGGAAACCCACCTCAAAACGAGTATTCCCTTGAGAGTCGTGGTAGACCACCACGTTGATAGGCCGGGTGTGGAAGTGCAGCAATGCATGCAGCTTACCGGTACTAATAACTCGATCGGCTTGATCACTCCCATTAATCCATGCTCATCCCAAGCGGATCTCTCGAGATCCGCGGGAATGATCATCGACGACAAAAGCAGCTAACCCTGCAAAACCAGTTTCTTCTGTGCTTCGCCGGCCTGGTGGTCATGGCGAGGAGCCTGAACCCGATCCCATTCCGAACTCGGCCGTTAAACTCCTCCGCGCCAATGGTACTTTGTCTTAAGACACGGGAGAGTAGGTCGCTGCCAGGCCTGCAAAGCACAGAAACCCTTCGAAACATTCTCTCTACGATGAAACACAACAAAAACCCCGCCGCGCGATATTCTCGCCGGCGGTTTTTTTGCGTTCAAGCACCACGAAACCGGCCGGGAATCGACGCGCGCTCCGCTCCGGACCAGGCCGGTCCCAGGCCGGTCCCAGGCCGGACGTCGCCACAAGCACCAAGGCGAGGGCAGGGCAGGGCGGCGAGGGCAGGGCGGCGGCGACGCCGGCACTAGCGCCACGGCGCGGAACAGCACCTGCCCGGAACAGACCCGCACAAGCGCGCAAGCTCAAAACCGGGTGGCCGCGGCCGAGCCAACCCCCGATCCGACCGGACGAAGCTCCAGCTCCCCTCTAGGACACTGGCGCAAAAACAAAGCCTTCGACATCATCCCAAAAACCAAAACAACCAACACGGGGAAAAACATGCCTCAGGTGGCCTGGCTTCAGTGGAACCCGCTGAATCCTCCAAGCTGATCGATGGGCCCCGCCATCCTCCCGAGGTGCATGGCGTGAACGAGGCCTCGATGGAAGATCCGCTGGGGCATTGCCGCTTGCAGACGACGTCCGGCGAATCCGCCCGGCGATCTGAATTAGGCGTTCCCTGGACCCTCCTTCGAGGCCCGGCTTCGCCGGGCACCTCAGGATGATGGTGGAGCTCTAGGATGGCAGTCTGGGAGAATCGTCCAGTAGTCAGAGGGCTGGCCAGTCCGGGCCTGTTAGCTCGAGGGGACTGCGCTCGATTCGATTGAACGAAAATGGGCACACGGGCTGTCCGAAGGCCGAAGGCCGCGCCCGAGTCTCGCATCTGCGGACGCAGCTGCAGCTGCGGCCGAGTTCCGCAATCTGGAGCTGCAGCCGCTGCCCCCTGTGTGCTCGAAGCGGTTTGCGGGCGGGAGCAGATCCGAGTCTTTCCGGTCCGCCCCGAAAAACTCAGCCCGCCGCGCTATTTCCGAGCTCGACGATTCCCGCCGCTGTCGGCAGGTCGGTGAAGAGGTGGGTGGCGTAGCCGCCGCGCAGCGCCGCCGCCATGCCGACGATCTTGTCGGCGCCGCTCGAGACAAGGATGCCGGTCGCGAGGCCGCGAATCTTCTCCGGCGTCAGGCCGATCATGCGGTCGTCCAGCCGTCCGGCGAGATGGCGGCCGGCGCGGTCGATGAAGCGGCTGCAGATCAGCCCGACGGCGCCGCGGGCGCGATAATCGGCGAGATCCTCCGGGCCGGCGATGCCGCTCGTCACGATGTGGCTGTTGAGCTCGCAAGACCCGACGGCGAACAGCGCCTTGTTGATATGACCGAGCTCGTCCAGCTGCGCCGCGATGACGCTTTCGCGCTGCAGGGCCTCGGCCATGGCCGCGCTCGAGACGATCGCCGGGACATGCAAGTTGACGCAGCGGCCGCGAAAGGCGGCGGCGATGCGCGAGGCGCAGCTCTCCGAATCAAAGCCATAGGGCGAATTGACCGCACCCACCATCTGCACGACGGTCAGATCGGCGATCGATCGCGTCGTGACATGCTCGGAGAGCGTGAAGACCGTCTGCCCCCAGGCGACGCCGAGCGTGTCGCCCGGCTCCAGGAGGTCCGGCAGGCAGCGCGCGGCCAGATGCGCCGTGCGCTCGAGCGAAAATTCGTCGCCCGGCGCGATCTGCACGTCGACGAGGCCGTAGCGCTCCTTCAGCGTCCGGGCATGATGATGACGGGCGAAGCTTTTCGGATCGAGGCGGACCTCGACGATGCCGCGATCGCGCGCCTGCTGCAGATAGCCGACCACGGAACTGCGCGAGACGCCGAGCGCGTCGGCGATCTCGCTCTGGTTGCGGTCCTCGTAATAATAGAGCCAGGCAGCCTCGAGGATCAGGTCGTCAGGGAGCCGTGGCGTGCGCCCGGACGGTGGCGTTTTTCTCGGTGGCACGGCGGGCTTCCTTGAACGCGCGACGAGGATGAATATGCCAGATCAGGCCTGTCACACCAGAGCCTCCTCGTTCTTCCCCATGAAGGTGAAGAGCAGGATCAGCGGCAGGAAGGTCAGGAGGATCAGCACGCTGCCGAGCGCCGAGGCGACGCCGAAATTGCCGTTCACCACCTCGTTGAAAATCTCGATGCTGACGGTCGCCGTCGATCCCGACTGCAGGATCAGCGTGGCGGAGAGCTCGCGGATCGTGTTCGACCAGGTCAGAAGCACGCCGGAAAGGATCGCCATCGACAGAAGCGGCACGGTCACCTTGGCGAAGGTCGCGGCCGGCCCGGCGCCGAGATTGATCGAGGCCTCCTCCGTATCCCGCGACAATTGCTGCAGCGAGCTGGCGGAGGACCGGACCGAGAAGGGCAGGCGGCGGATGAAATAGGCCAGGATCAGGATGAGCGCGGTGCCGGTCAGGGCAAAGGGCGGATGGTGATAGGTGACCACCAAGCCGACGCCGAGCACGATGCCCGGCACGGCATAGGAGAACATCACCACCGTATCGAGGAAGGCGCTGATCCGGCCGGGCCGGCGCACGATGATATAGGCGATCAGCGTGCCGATGACGGCGCAGAGCAGCGTCGCCGTGCTGGTGAACACAATCGTGTTCCAGAGCGGCGCCGAAATCGTCCCGGCGATGCGGCGGTAGTTTTCTAGGCTGAACTCCGCCGTGAGCACCGGGCCCTTCGACTTCAGGAAGGACGAGACGACGATGTTGACCAGCGGCAGGATGGCGATCGCCATCAGCAGATAGACATAGAGAGCGGCCGCGATGCGCTTCGCCGGCGCCGGCTCCTGCATGGTGAGCGGCCGGATGGCAGATGTCGCGTAGGAAAAGCGCGCCGACAGCGAGCGCTGAACCAGAAGCGCGGCGGTCGTCACGCCAAGCAGCAGCACGGAGAGCGTGCTCGCCAGTACCGGCTCGCCGCCGAAATCATTGACGAACTCGCCATAGATCAGCAGCGGCAGGACGCGGAACTTCTCGCCGAGGATCAGCGGCGTGCCGAGATCGGTGAAGGCGGCGACGAAGACGAGGAGCGCCGCCGTGGTGATCGAGGGCAGCAGCAGCGGCGCGATCACCTTGACGAAGGTCGCGAACTCGCCCGAGCCGAGATTGCGCGCGGCGTCCTCGACGCTCTGGTCGATCGACTTCAGCCCCGAGGAGACCAGCAGGAACACGAAGGGGAAGAATTGCAACGTGAAGACGAAAATGATGCCGGGCGCGCCGTAGATCGACGGCAGCGAAATGCCGAGATCGGCGAAGAACCGCGTCAGCACGCCGCTCCGGCCGAGCAGAATGACCCAGGAATAGGAACCGATGAAGGGCGGCGAGACGAAGGTCAGCACGACGATCGTCTTGATCAGGCTGCGCGCCCAGATGTTGTAGCGGCTGACGAAATAGGCGGCCGGAATGCCGACCAGCAGCGCCAGGATCGTCGCGCTGATCGAGACGATGAAGGAGTTGATCAGCGAGCGGTAATAGTAGGGCTCGCTGAAGAACATCACGTAGTTCTGGAAGACGCTATTGCCGGCCTCCTTGCCGGAGAAGGAGAGCCCGATGATGTTGTAGACGGGCAAGAGCAGCAGGAGCGTGGTGACGACGAGGGCGCCGACCGTCACGAGCGGCCAGAAATCAAACAGCCTGCCGAGAACGGCCGTCATGCGCCCGCGCGGCGCCGGCGAGGTCGAGAGGACGCTCATGCGCGTGCCTCCGGCTTGAAGGTGCGCACCGCCTTGAGCGGGATGTCGAGCTTCAGCCGGCTGCCGGCAGACGGCATGTCCATGCCGCGCCGGCCCTGCAGCGAGACCTGCAGCGGCTGCTCGGCGCCGATCTCGACCAGAAGCTTGACCGTGCCGCCGAGGAACTGGATGTCGGTGACGGTTCCGCCGATCGTGTTCGGCGACGCGCCGTCGGCAGGCGCCAGGTCGATGTCCTGCGGCCGGATCGAGATGTGGCAAGCCGAGCCGGCCTCGTCGAAGCTGCCGGCGCCGCGGATGCGATGCCCGCCGGGGAGCTCGATGATGTGGTGGCCGTCCGCCTCGCGGCCGATCACCGTTCCGGGCAACAGATTGTTCTCGCCGATGAAGCGGGCGACGAACAGCGTCTGCGGCTCGGCATAGATCCGGTGCGGCACGTCCAGCTGTTCGACCCGGCCGCGACTCATCACGGCGATGCGGTCCGACATCAGCAGCGCTTCTTCCTGGTCGTGCGTCACATAGATGGTGGTGATGCCGACCTGGCGCTGCAGGCTGCGGATCTCGCTGCGCAGGTGGATGCGCATTTCGGTATCGAGGTTCGACAGCGGCTCGTCCATCAAGAGCACGTCGGGCTTGATCACCATGGCGCGCGCCAGCACGACGCGCTGCTGCTGGCCGCCCGACAATTCACGCGGCCGGCGATGCGCGAGATGGCCGAGCTGCACCAGCTCGAGCATGTGCTTCACCTCGCGGTCGATCTCGGCCTTGCCGCGGCCGCGGGCGCGCAGGCCGTAGGCGATGTTGTCGAAGACGGTGAGGTGCGGGAAAATCGCATAGTTCTGGAAGACCATGCCGGTGTTGCGCTGATGCGGCGGCACGTCGTCGATGATCCGGCCGCCGAAGCGGATATGGCCGGAGGTCTGGCGCAGGAAGCCGGCGACCATCCGGAGCAGGGTGGTCTTGCCGCAGCCGCTGGAGCCGAGCAGGGTGAAGAACTCGCCCTTGGCGATGTCGAAGCTGACATCGTCGACGGCGGTCGAATCGCCGAAGCGCTTGGTGACGGAATCGATCGTGACGGAGGTTGTCATCTTCGCGCATCCTGATTGCGTGAGCGGCAGCGTTCGCGCGCCCATTTTCTGGCGCGCGCGAAATCGGGGGAACGGGCCGCTAGGGGCCGGTTCCGTGTTTCTTCAAAATGGGTAAGGAGCCGGCGCCAGGTTTCGTCGCGTCGTCTTCGGGCGAAGCGGCGTTTTGAGCGAAGCGGCATGCGCGTCGCCCGAAGACGGTCTCGACGGGGCCGATCGGCCAAGGCATACCGGGGCAAGCCCTACTGGGTCTTGACGATGATCTTCTGCATCTTGGCGAGGATGTCGGCGCGGTCGGCGCTCGCCCAGTCGCTGTCGTAGTCGATGATCTTGATCTCGCTCAGCGGCTTCATGCGCGGATGGTTCTCCACGCCGATGCGCGTCGGGCGACGGCCCGGGAAATGCTCGACCAGCTTCTTCTGCGCTTCCTCGGAGAGGAGATAGTCGGCAAAGAGCTTTGCCGCGTTGGGATTGGCTGAACCCTTGACGAGGAACATGCCTTCCGGCTGGGCCAGCGTGCCGTCTTCCGGATAGATGATGTCGGCGGTATCGGCGAGGACGTAGTTGAAGGCCGCTTCCTCATAGGTGACGCCGAGCGGGTATTCGCCGCGCCCGACCTGCTGGAATACGAGGCTCGACTTCAGAACGATGTTGGTGTTCTCCGTCATCGCCTCGACCAGCTTCCAGGCGTCGTCGCCGCGGCCATAGATCATCAGCCAGGTGTTGAGCGCCGCCAGCGACGAGCTCGACTTCGACGGATCGGCATGAACGATCTTGCCCTTCCACTTGGGATCGGTGAGGTCCGACCACTTCTTCGGCGCGCCCTCGGGCTTGACCTGCTCGCGGTTGGCCATCAGCACCATGAGGCTGGCGGCGAACGGCGTGTTGTAGCCCTTCTTGTCGATCATCGCCGGTTCGATCTGGGCGAGCTCGGGCGACTGGTAGGCCTCGAACAGCTCCGGCGCCGAAGCGCCGGTGTCGGCAAAGCCGCCCCACAGCACGTCGGATCCCGGCCGGTCCTTCTCGGCGCGGATGCGGTTCAGCAATTCGCCGGTGCCGGCCTTCACCGTGGTGACGCGGATTCCGTACTTGTTGCCGAATTCCTGCGTGAAATAGTCGACCATCTCGGAAGGATGGGACGCATAGACGACCAGCTCCTTCTCCGGCTCGCCACCTGCCGCCATCGCGCCCGCCGTGCCGGCGATGAGCGCTACGCCCGCCGCGACGAGGGTTTTCTTCCAGACTGCCATTGCATCCTCCCAGACCCATGAAGCCGGCTTCGCGCCGGCGTGCCGGCTCTCCTCCCGGCTAAGCAATCCTACCCACTCATTGACACTTGTCAAATCGATGTGACATTTGTCTATCGAATTAAAGCGGGGAGCCATCGAGACGATGCGGGACGAACTGATTGGGCTGGCGCAGGCGGCGGGACGGATCGGTCTCGCCTATTTCCGTGGCGCGGGAACGGAGAAGGGGGTGGAGGAGAAGGGCCATCTCGATCTCGTCACCCGGGCGGATCGCGAGGTCGAGGCGTTTCTCGTTTCCGAATTGCAGCGCCTTTATCCGGAAGACGGCATCTGCGGCGAGGAGGGGGCGACCCACCGTCCGGATGCGCGCCGGCAATGGGTGATCGATCCGATCGACGGCACCTTCAATTTCGTCCGGGGCATGGATCCGTGGGCGGTGTCGATCGGTCTCTATGAAGACGGGGCGCCGGCGTTCGGCGTCATCCACGCACCGGCGCGCCAGGAGACGCTGTCGGGCGGGCGCGGCGTCGATGTCCTGTTGAATGGCGAGATCGTGCCGCCCCTGCCGGCGCTCGATCGCAAGCGCGGCGTGATCGCCGTCGGCTTCAGCACCGACACGCCGGTCGACAAGGAACTGGCGGCGCTTCGCTACATCCTCGACGATCTGAAGATGACCTATCGCCATTGCGGTTCGACGACCGCCGCCTTCCTGATGCTGGCGGCGGGCCAGGTTGATGCCTGCCTCGGCTTTGGCG